>NZ_CP157197.1:0-12500 GCF_039954865.1 Rickettsia sp. Oklahoma-10
GTGAGTACTAATCAAATAATTTTAACGGATCAAGGGGATAATTATTTAAATGTCTGGAGTCATGTGGCTCAAGATCTTTACAATCATTACGGCGAAACTCTATATAATAGCTGGTTTAGTAAAGTCAATTTTATAGAATCTTCATTAAATACCGTTATTCTTTGTGCCCCTACTAACTTTGTTAGAGATTGGATAAAATCCAAGTATTCTATGGTCATATTACAATTATTTCAACATTATAACAATACCATTAAGTCAGTTGAAATAATTACTAAAGAGTTACCTAGAACAACCAAAACAGTTATAGAATTACCTACTAAGACTTTTGTCGATATCGGCAGCAACGAGCTTAATTCGGAAAATATTTTTTCAACTCTTGACTTACGTTTTACTTTTGATAATTTTGTGGTTGGAGCACCAAATGAGCTAGCTTATGCTGCTGCAAGAGCGGTCGCAGAATCAACGGATGCCGTTTCTGAATCTAATCCGCTTTTTTTATATGGCGGTGTAGGGCTTGGCAAAACGCATTTAATGCATGCAATTGGTTGGTATATAAAGCAGAATAACCAAACCCGTAAAGTGATATATATGTCAGCAGAGAAATTTATGTATCAGTTTGTTAAAGCTCTGCGTAACAAAGAAGTAATCGCGTTCAAAGAGAAATTTCGTTCTGTTGATGTGTTAATGATTGATGATATTCAATTTATTTGCGGCAAAGATAGTACTCAAGAAGAGTTTTTCCATACTTTTAATACGCTGATTGATAATAACCGTCAAATAGTTATTTCTTGTGATAGGTCGCCTTCAGATTTAGATAATATTGAAGATCGGATAAAATCCCGCCTTGGATGGGGTTTAGTTGCTGACGTTCATAGTACCACTTATGAGCTGCGTTTAGGTATTCTTGAATCTAAGATCGAACAAATGAATGTTAAAATACCAAAAAACGTTATTGATTTTTTAGCATCTAAAATCGTTTCAAACGTTAGAGAACTTGAAGGAGCTTTAAATAAGGTGATTGCTTATTCTAATTTTACTTTAAAAGAAATTACACTTGAAAATACACAAAATATTTTAAGAGATTTATTACGTTCTAATGAAAGAATAATTACAATTGAAGATATTCAGAAAAAAATAGCTAGTCGTTATAATATTAAATTATCTGACATGTCTTCGTCGCGGAGATTACGAGAAGTTGCAAGACCACGTCAAATAGCTATGTATATTAGTAAAGCATTAACATCGAAAAGCCTTGCTGATATCGGAAAAAAATTCGGTAAAAAAGATCATACAACGGTTATGCATGCTATTAAAAAAGTAGAGGAATTAATGGAAAATGATCTAGAATTTCGTGAAGAGATTAATTTACTGATGAAAATATTACAGAATTAATAAAATCTAGTTGTCATTCAGACACGTATTAATGTCATTCCTGCTTCCGCAGGAATGACATAGATTATGTATCAAATGCCTGTAAAAGAACTCTTTTCAGAAGTATTCGTGGACAAGTACCAGATTAAAAGAATTATAAATATCATGTTTAGGGTGAGAGGGTAGAGCATTTTCTATCTGCAAGTTTAAATGAATTAATATATTATAAAGATGAGTTAAAAACAACTATGATAATCAAATCCTAATTAAAAATATAGATATGTTTTAAGAATAGTAATATTACAAAATATTTTATTGCTAATGCAAATAGCTTATTTTACCATTTAGATTTTATAGATAATGCAAGAACTACCATTTATGCGACAAAAATACAATATGATGTAGAATATTAATATGCTTTTTAATCGTATATAATGTTACTTTTCCAATTAGTTTAAAATATTCTTTTATACTATTGTCTATATCCGTGGTTGCCAAAGTTTGATTACTATCATCATTATTTTCATTATATATCTCTTTTGTTAGAAAAAGGATAATTTTACTCTATTTCTAGACGAGAGGTATGAGAAGTAGTTTAAATTTTATCTTATGATACATCCTTTAATTCAGCAGCATCAATGTCATACTATTCTTTTATTTTAGCACATAAAATGTGTAGAATTACAAGCGTGCTATTTCAACTAAACCCTGTAACTCTTGAGAAGAATTATTTTTTAAGAAACTGTGTTTATTATTTACTGTAAACATTAAAGCAGTTAAGTTTTGTAATGAATTTAGTAAATTTGTAGATTAATTTTATTAATTTGTTAGCTTGTTCTAAAAAACGTTTGATGTCACTAATTTTATATTATCTATATTTTCGTTCTTATAAGGTTGCATTAAAGCTAAGATACCAAAACACCTGTGCTATATTCATAGATAAATATTGCATATTTAATTTTTTTATAAGTATCTTAATAGTAGAATATTAATATCAACTAAATATATGTAATATTAAATCTAATCAAAGTTTAAAATCTTCAGAGTGGTATATAATTTAACGTCTAGTATATTTCTTAATAAAGAAATTAAAGGGTTGAGATAAAATATAATTTTCTTTTAACTCTTCATCAGAAGAGCTATGAAATTACTAGTATTCTAGCATTATTATTTATTTAGTAGGATTAATTTTAAATTATTCAAAATATTCCAATTAGGAAAATTAAAGTATCTAGTGTTGCTGTAATAAGAATACTGAAGTCATCTCTATATGATAAATTATTTATAGTACTTTATTCTTTAATATTTAAAGTTTCTCCAGTATTAACCGCAAAGCAATCTATAAATGTTAGGCTTTTATAATCTCCTTATCTTTAAAAATTTAAGTAACTGTTCTTTCCATAATATCGTTATCTTTAACATCAACTAAATCTTTATTTTACTAAAGGCATCATCATATTTATTTCTCAAGCTAATAACGTAGGATCTCTAACTATCTCAATACCATTATAGTTATAATATTAACTATATACTAATATATAATCAAGTATCTTTTCTAAGAATTGCAATTTCTAGATTGCTTTATTGACAGTAATTAATATTTATTATATATTGTTACACAATCTAAATCTTCACGGTATTTGTAATGGCAGAAAAAGTTAATAATATAAAAACTCATAGAGTACTTGCACTTTCCGGCGGTGGAGTTAAAGGTATATCTGAGTTAATAGTACTTATCGAAATCGAGGCGAGAACAGGAAAATCTATTGCTGAGTTATTTCCTATTATTTCGGGTACTAGTGTAGGCGGTCTCATAGCTGGCTTATTAACAATTCCAAAAGAACCAGGTTCAAAAGAAGCAAAATATAGTGCTAGAGAAGCATTGGAGATATTTAAAGCAAGTGCAAATCATATATTTCCTGATAGCTTTTTAGGTTCCGTTAAACAAATATTTACTCACAAATATAGTCAAAAACCTTTAAAAGAATTATTAGAAAAATATTTAGGCGATAATAGAATGGACGATACTACTTCTCGCCTTGTTATTCCAGTCAATGATTTGACTACCTGTGGAAAATTAAAAATTTTTGATAGTTTTCACGGTTATAGCACTCATGTTAGAGTCAAAGATGTATTACTTGCAACAACAGCAGCACCTACTTATTTTAAACCTATTATGGATAAAGCGGCCATACAGGAATATAATTATGCTTCGGGCACTGCTTATGCATATGCAGACGGGGGACTCAATGCTAACAGACCGGCAAGCGAAGTTTTAAAGCTTCTTAAAAAGGGTTATATACATAAAGAGCAACATCATATACGCGTAGAGAACAACTTCACACGTGAAGAGCAAAAAGAGATATTAGATCATACTATGGTTTGTGCTTTCAATTTCAGTAATAACATTGAACCAAAGAGTTCCATACCTAAAATTGGCACTGATGGAATAATAGGTTGGCTTGTGAAAGGAAAATTAGTAAGCAGGCTTATGAATAATATGGAAAATTCTTCTACTATCGAGGTTAAAAATGATTTATCTGGAGAAGATGAATTTTTTGAAATAAGATTACCTATTACAAAAGAAACCAAAAGCTTAGATAATGCAAGTCCTAAAAATATTGCAAGATTAGAAGAAATAGGACGGAAATATATTCAGGAGAATAACGAATTAATTCAAAAATTATGTGATAACTTACTTGATAATTTAAATAAAGAACAAGCGGCTAATCAAACTATAGCTTTTATAGATGAAGACTTTGAAGAAGAAGAGAATATAGAAAATAATAAAGAGATAATTAATAAACCGATAGCCACCCAGGCTCTAGAGTCTGACGATGAAGGCTTTGAAGAAGATACAGAATATGAAAAAGAAGCATTATTAACCAGTATTAAGAAATTTTTAAGTGCATTTAGTGAACAACATCCAGCATTAAAAAACGACATAGCTAACTTTTTACAAAAAGCAGAAAATTATACATTAAAAGAACTTAAAGGATGTATTGTCAGTTTTGAAGAAGCTAGTTTAACATGGCAAGCCAAGCAAAATAACACTAATTTATTCAATGGCTGTAGAATGGAAGCCTTAAAGGAAGAAATTGACCTTGAAGGGATAGACGCTGAGGTCTTAAATCATGAGATTTTGGCATAAGAAATGAGTAGTAAAGAGTGTAAACTAAAAGACGAATTAGAAAGAAACAGTATTGTAACGTAACTAAGCAAGATGGTACTAAAACCACAAAGGTGCAGTAGGAAGTTAAAGAAATTATAATTGAGCTTGTCAGAACAGAGATTTTAAAACAACAAAGAGATATAATATTTGTAACAATATTTAATTTAGTAGGATGTTTCCCGGATAGGCTTAATGCATTTGATAATGATAAAAATTATAAGTATTTTTAGACAATCCTGCTAATAAAGCTTTAATGGAATAAGCTATGCAAACAACAAAAGCATATTTAGACAAGATCGAGATATCAGACTATAAAAAGATTTCTAAAAATGTAGAGACCGGTTACAACCTAAAAATGGCAGGATGCAGAGAATATTAAAGAAAATATTATTAAAATGATACTGGTGAAAAAATTTATACATTAACTGAACTAACCAGTTAATTTTTATAGAATTATTGATTTTCCTATAAAACCTGATAAAGTTATAGTTTTAATAGACTGATCTATTGTTGAATAGTCTGAGAACAGCAATGGCTAGTAAAGCTGTATATTTTACTACCCACTATGAAGAATGGTAAGCTTTTATCTTCAAGAAATAAGCCCCCTATATCTCTAAAGTTTACAAGTGATAGTAAAAATGTGTTATAGGAGCATGACGGTAAATCTCATACACTACCTATAACTCATAATAAGTATGAAGAGATGAAGATTGAGGAAAAATAACAATCGCTATGCTAATTTTTCTAAAGAAGAGAGATCAAGATACGGGAGAACACATACAACCAAATACAAGAAAGTTTAATAAAAAATTCACATGTTACCACTACCACAGTCAATTCCTTCTACTGCTACCCCTATACCGAGAGGTAATACAAAAAGTGTGAGTACAATAAGGTATTCTGATTAAGAATTATTATAATATCACTTTTCTATATTACTTTTTTCTTTCATAAATGCAAAATATAGTAAAATGCAGCAGCAGCGCTAATACTTAAAGCTACACTTAATAAAGCAAAATTGCTTATTGTTTCAGCATGTATTTGAGACACTATATAGGTTATAACTGCAATGAGTACATAATATATTGCACCGAATATTGAACCGGCAGTGCCTGTTACTTTAGTATAATCCTCCAGTGCATAACGAAGCGTTATAGGAATAAGTATATTATGTCCTAGCATATGAATCATCATAGGCACAAATATCATAATAATTGCAAGGTTTTTACTTGTTTGAATGGCTTCCAATATAAAAGCATTTATCACAAATAATATACAACCGCACAGACTAAAAATAAATCCTAACCCCATAACTTTTTTATCATGTATATGACGTTTTTTTATCAAATACCCCCCTAAAAATCCTCCAAAAATACCAGCAAAAGATAATAAAAATGCTAATTTACCATAAAAGGAAGGGACAACTTTCATTTTATCAATAAAAATAAAAGGTGCTTCTATATAAAACCCGTAATATATACCGTTAAATGCACCAATGATAAAAGCATATAACCAAAGCATTTTATCTTTAATAATTACCTGCAAAACCTCAAAATATTTACTGCTTTGAGAAAAATATATATAAGAATTTGTTTCAGGTAGTACTTTATAATATAAAGCTAATAATATAATACTCGTTATACTGAAAAATACAAAAACATAATGCCAGCTTGAATAGTCTACAATATAGCCTCCTATAGATGAACCTAAAGAAGGAATAAATAAAAGCCATGGGGATAAGCTAGCATAAATATATGATAATTCTGAACCTTGATAAGAGTCTCTAGCCATAGCCTGACCGATAACCGACCCCACACTTACACCAAAAGCTTGAGTAAAACGAGCCATCATCAACATTTTTATATTAACTGCAAAAATGCTAATAATTGAAGATATAATATAAATAAAAAGTCCTAATAACACTATAGGTCTTCTGCCGTAAATATCTGATAATCTCCCAAGTGATAATATACCAAGAGCAAATCCTAAAAAATATAATGTAGAGGTAATTTGAGTGATACCGCCGTCAATACCAAAATATTTGGTTATACTCGGCAATCCGGAAGTGTAAATTGTTTCTGTAGTTGGAGATAAAATAAATAAGCATAGAAGCATCCATGCTGGAATTTTCTTAACAATTTTCATAAATGTTTATTTCAGTTCATCGAGTTTTATCGATTAATCTGCTCCAAACAAATTTTCTCGTTTATCATCTGTAATTTTTCTAATCTCTCAATCAGGTAAAGTGACTGCTCTTTACTAATTTTATAATTTTTATCATATCTACCTTAAGATACGCGCCTCTTCAAGTAATTTAAAGCATTCTTCTTGCTCAGGAGACGATTGCAGCAATACTTTAGTAATGCAGTAATAATACAATCTCCACCTAGCTTTCTTATAGATATATTTTTGGATATATTTTTGGTTTGTAACATAAAATTGCACTATAGAAACTTTCGGTGACCTGATGGAGAGGAAAAGCTGTATAGGCATTGCGTTCTATGTTATGTATTCGTACAAAAAAGAAAGCAAGCCTTTACTTCTACAAAACCACTACCCATAACCTTCTTTCCCTCCCAAGGTAAATATTTAGCTTCCACAAGTTGAAATTCAACACGATGATATAAATCTTTTTTCAAGCTTGTCATTTATCTTACTTATAGATTCGCATATTATAGATATCCAAGGTTCTAGCGAAAAAAACTTTGAATTTTCTTAAGTCTATTTGTTCTAACTTTTTTTATCTTCGATTCTACCCTTATCACTTACATAACTATATAAGTAATATGATCTTTTCCGTATATATATCTTTAACCCAATCACATCTAACATACAAATAATCATGGCACTTTTATCTCTGATTACAATCAAAATTTGTTACAATATATAATCAAGCCTATCTTGAACTTCAAACGACCGTTTTGGTAAAAATTATCTTTGTAGTTAATTATTATTTAAACCTAAAACGTACTATATCCCCATCTTGCATTTTATATTCTTTACCCTCTAAACGCATTTTTCCTACTTCCTTAGCTTTTACTTCACTACCAAGACTTATGTAATCTTCATAGCCGATAACTTCTGCTCTAATAAAGCCTTTTTCAAAATCAGTATGAATAATACCGGCAGCGGCAGATGCAAGCGTGCCGTCTTTAAAAGTCCAACTATGGGCTTCTTTAGGACCTATGGTAAAAAAGCTCTTTAAGTTTAATAAATTATATCCTTCTTTAATTACTTTATTAAGTCCTGTTTCGTCTAAGCCAATATCTTTTAAAAATTCTTCTTTTCCTTCCATACTTTCAAGCAAAGCAATATCAGCTTCTATTTTTGAAGAAACTACAACACTTGTAGCATTGTCTTTCTTTGCTCTTTCCGCTACTAATTGCGTAAATTCATTGCCACCTGCAGCATCTTGTTCAAGCACATTACATACATACAAAACAGGCTTAGAAGTAATTAACTGTAATTGCTTTAAATTATCAACTCCTAAAGTTTCATTTAACACTCTTGCAGGTTTACCGTCTGCCAACAATTTATAAACCTCTTTTAATATTTCTATCTGCACCATCATTGTTTTATCGCCTGACTTTACGCGCTTTTCACTTGTAGCTAAACGCTTCTCGACCGATTCTATATCGGCAAGTATTAATTCCGTTTCAATAATCTCTAGATCATAAAGTGGATCGACTTTATTATATACATGCGTTACATCTTCATCTTCAAAGCAACGCAGTACGTGCAGTATTGCATCAACTTCCCTGATATGAGACAAGAACTTATTACCTAGCCCTTCCCCTTTACTTGCTCCTTTAACAAGCCCTGCAATATCAACAAACTCAATATAAGATGAAATAATTTTTTCGCTTCCAGCTAAACTTGCTAGTTTATGCAAACGCTCATCCGGTACTAAAACTGTACTACTATTAGGCTCAATAGTACAAAATGGATAATTCGCAGCATCCGCAGCCTGACTTGCCGTTAAAGCATTAAATAACGTTGACTTACCGACATTCGGCAACCCCACAATTCCTAATTTTAGTGTCATAAATCTTTCCGCAAATAATACATTATAGAATCTTTATTGTAACCGTTGCATAACAAATTCAATTTTATAACCTTAGCTTCTCATAAAACGATTTTGATTGCATAGTAACAAGATGAATAAAATTACAGCCTAGTTCACGTGCTAAATCTTCAACCTTTTCTTTTTCAATTAGTAAAGTACCATAATTTTAGTTCCTTATATTTTTATTAACAAAGAGCGAATCAATATTAAATCCACCCTAAGAACTCATACCACTAATTCCTGCAACAAAAATTCTTATCCTGATTGCAACAGGAAAATAAAAAAGAGTTAATATATCCTACTATCCAATTTTATTCTTAAATTCTTCTAATTTATTTTCTAATATTAAATCAAAGTTATTAGTAATTTTATCTATAGCTTGAATTGTTATTTCATATTCCGATTTAGGGAAATTATTAAGTAGGTAATCTGCTATATCCTGATTATTTTGCGGTCTACCCACTCCAATTCTAATGCGGTTATAGTTATTGCCTATAACCCCGTCAATTGATTTTAAACCGTTATGCCCACCGTTACCACCACCGGTTTTAAACTTTATTCTGCCTATTTTTAAATCAATATCATCATGAATAACAAAAATTTTTTCAGGATGAATATTATAATATGTTTTCACCAATATCACTGATTTACCAGATAAATTCATGTAAGTAGTAGGTTGTACAAAAATTAGCTTTTGTCTTTCTATGATACTTTCAGCAATTTCGCAATTGAATTTTTTCTTTATACTAAATGATAAATTATATTGGTTTGCTATTTTCTCTATAGCAATAAAACCAATATTATGCCTTGTATATTGATATACTTTTCCTGGATTACCAAGACCAATAACAAGAATCATAATAATTTACCTAAAATAAATGTAATGAGAAATTTTTGAAGAAATGTTGATTTGGAAGAAGTGTAAAACAATATCATGCCTGTGAAAACCACAATTCAGAAACATACATCACCGTGACTTGATCACGGGATCTACAAATTTGTAGTATTTTTACTGGATACGATACTGTGGTCAAGCCACGAGTAGACAGAAGCTGTATAACTACTTGCCTGCTTCAACAGCTTGTTGTTCCCCTTCAATTTCAGTTTTTGCCCCTTTACGCCCTATAATAGTTGCAAGGACAAATTCTTTTTTTGTAGCAAAACTACATCCTTTCGGTAATACTATTTTTGAAGATTTTAGTGAAGTAGCAATAGGCATATTAGTAACGTCGATAGTTACGTTTCTTAGGATATTATTAACATCACATAACAGTGTAACTCTTCTTTTTACTATGTTAAAGTATCCACCTCTTTTAACCCCTAAAGCTCTTTCTTTACCTTCATATACTACCGGCACTTCCATTTTTTGGGTTTTTGCTGCTAAAAAGACAAAATCAACATGGCGTACTATATCCGTAACAGGATGTAACTCCACTGCTTTCGGTAATACTTTATATTGTTTCTTATCAATTGTTAAATTAATTAACTGAGAGATAAAAGCCGGCTTTCTATAATATTTAGTTATTTCCTTTTCTTCTAAAGAAATACTAATAGGGGTTTTACCTGCTCCATAAATAATAGCCGGGACACGTCCTTCTCTTCTTAATGCTCTTGCTGCGCCCGTACCAAATTCTGTACGGTATTTTGCTTCAAGTTCTAATATTTCACTCATTTCTCTAAATACTCTAGCTTTTAAATAGGTTATAATAGTTGTAAGTAATAAAAAATTCAAGACATATTTGCAAGATACTTTACTCAATCCCTAAAAATTTGTGAGTTTGCAAAGATAACCTCGCCCCGCTTTCTAGTGCTAACTTTACTGCTAACGCATTATTTTCGTCATTAAGCTTTGGATTGTTTTGATCCATAGGCTGCACAAAAACCGGTATATTATAAGCTGTTTGACCTACTTCCGGTATGAAACTATATTCTAAAATATTTTTAGCAACAATAAATTTCACTGCACTAATTTGAGACAAGAAATCTTCTCTTATTTTAGTGTAACCGGTTTTACCTGCTTTCGGCGAACAAATTATAGACACTGCATTTGGTAAAGAGCGATATAACGTACCGTTAGTCTCTATTTGGACTTTAAAATCCCGGTCTAGTAACTTCTGACATAATAATGATATAGGTTGACGCAGCGGCTCACCACCGGTTATTACTACTAAATTAATTGATTTTTCATTTTTAGAATTTAATGCCAAACTTTCTACTTTATTCAAAATCTCGGTTATATCTACTAAATCAAAATTTTCAAACTCCGTATCACAAAAATTACAAGCAAGGTTACATCCCCCAAGCCTTACAAATATAGCAGGACTACCTACAAAAATTCCCTCACCTTGTATGGTCTTAAAAATAGACTTTACCTCTAACTTAGTACCATCACCGTTTAATATACTCCTTTTAGGATTTTGTCCGAACATTCTTAAATTTGCTTACTAATTATAATTAAGTTCTGTGTACTTTTGATTAATAATTGTCATCCTAGCTAATTTGATCGTGACCAGTTTAATTAATTTTTTCTAGATACTGAAAGCCACGGTATTTCTTTCTATAATTTCAGCTAAAAAGAACTAAAATACATTATAATACATTTTTATAAAAAAATCTTGCAATAACTAATAAAAAAAACTAGTATCTTAGTTTTCATCAGTAACGTGGTTTTGGTATACCTAAACATTACTGGTAAATCTAGAAATACCAAGTTTATAAGGAATATTATGCCTAAATTAAAAACAAAATCTGCCGTAAAAAAACGTTTTAAACTTACTGCTAGCGGCAAGGTTATCGCATCTCAAGCAGGAAAAAAACATTTAATGCGTCACCGCACTAAAGCTCAAATTCGTAACCTTCGCGGGACTACAATCCTTTGCAATCAAGAAGGATATAATATTAAAAAATATTTTTTACCGTACGGTACAAATTAATGAGGAGCTATAAGTAATGACACGCGCAAAATCAGGAAAAATTTCCAAAAATCGACATAAAAAAATTCTAAAATTAGCCAAAGGCTATAGAGGTAGAGCAAATAGCTGTTTTAGAGTAGCTATTACAAAAGTAGAAAAAGCTCTCCAGTATGCTTATAGAGATCGAAGAAACCGTAAACGTGATTTTAGAGGCTTATGGATTCAAAGAATAAATGCAGCAGTAAGAGAGCATGGGCTTGTTTACTCTAAGTTTATGGGAGCTCTAAAAAAAGCAGACATTGATATAGATCGTAAAATACTCGCAGAACTTGCTATAAATAATAGTTATGGATTCACAAGTATTGTAGAAAAAGCAAAAGCACATATTTAACAAATCATTATGAGACACAACTGTAAGTTTTAACGAAACAATCCAGTAATCATTATGTGTATAATTGATAAAATTTCTATAATATTTTATTATAAATAATTAATTTTTATTTTCGTTCGGTATAAATATTATGAAACGTACATTTCAACCTAGCAATTTAGTTAGAAAAAGAAGACATGGTTTTAGAACTAGAATGGCTACTCCATCCGGAAGAACAATCTTAAGAAGACGCCGTGCTAAAGGTAGACATAAATTATCCGCTTAAAATAAGCTGACTTATCAAGTTGTCTATTACCTCTTTAAAAAATCAAAAAGAATTTGAGCTTATAAATAAGCTTGGAAGAAGGTTTCATGAGAGATGTTTTATTTTAGTAATAGCAAGAAATCTTCCAAGTATCTTCCTTGAATCAAGATATAATGTCTTTTTAGGAATCAAAGTTAGCAAAAAGTTAAATAAAAAAGCCGTAATTCGCAATAAAATTAAAAGGCGTATAAGACATCTAATTAGAATTATCGTTAGTGATTCTAAGCTTAAGGTTATAAAGCTTGCCATAATTATTATTCCAAGAAAAGGATTTGAAGAGATAA